>NZ_AXCB01000071.1:0-1177 GCF_000475375.1 Marinobacter sp. EVN1 | reverse complement strand
CCGCCACTGATTGGTCCACCACCGCGTGCTGGAGGTGCGATCTGCGAACAGACACAACTGCTGATCCTTGATCCGGTTTTCCATGTCACCCCGGGCACAGTATTGCTCGTAGTAGAGTTTAACGCCGTCGTCGTAACGGGAGCTGATAATGAACCTGGGGTTGGCACCCAGTTCGCCCTCCTCCAGACGCGCGATCACCCAGCGGGGGTGTTTCCAGGTTCGGGCCTGGTACTGGAACCGGTAGGTGGCGCAGACTTTTTCACCCAGTTCGTTGTGAGCCTTGCGAACCAGCATCGAGGGTACGTCTACCTCCTTGAGCAGCCGGCTGTTCTTGCTGAGGCCCACCAGATAGTCCACGTTGTTCCGGTCGCACCAGCTCAGCAATCGGGGACGGTAAAAGCCGCTGTCACCCCGGAACACGATGCGGGTATTCGTCCAGTACTGCCGGATGAACTTCACCAGCAGGGCCAGAATGGCCCAGCTGTGGCGGCTGTCGCTTCGGTTGCTGGTGCGCAGGTAGCTCACCAGCAGATGGCGACCGCAGAACACGTACAGCGGGAAGTAACAATGGTGATCGTAGTAGGCGTTAAAGAACTTGCCGGGCTGGTCGCCATGCACCGGAACGTCGGTGCCATCGAAGTCCAGCACGATTTCCTTGGGTGGGGCGTCGTGCTGCTCAATGAAGTGATGCCACATCAGTTCGTGGGCCTTGACCACGGCCTGCCGGTCCACGCGCTGCTCCATTCGGCACAGTGTTGATTTGCCCGCCAGAATGGCCTCTTCGCCAGTCGCGGTCTGAAGTGCCTGGTCAGCGCGTAACGTTTCGTGATCGTTCAGATCTTCGTACCCGGCAGCCACGCCAAAGACCCGTTGCCGGATCATGGTTTGAAGCTTGTGGCGAACCAGCACCGGATTACGGGTATCGTCCAGCACCGTAGCCAGGCGCTGAGTGAGCTGGTGTTGATTGTCGACTTCGCGAAGCAGGAGCAGGCCGGCATCGGAGGTGATGTGGCCACCGGAGAAGTCGGCTTCAATTTGACGGCGAGAGAGTGGCGAGAAGGTCAGTTTTTCAGGTACCATTTTGGATAGCGGCTGTTGGTGCTTGGTGAACGGTGTAAGGTCCTGAAACTATAGCACTTTCAGCCGCTTTCTTTTATCCCGTCATGAGAAATCCGGG